>NZ_JAOWGQ010000054.1:156379-183879 GCF_030333085.1 Citrobacter sp. Cpa228
CGTGGTATCACCATCAACACTTCTCACGTTGAATATGACACCCCGACTCGCCACTACGCGCACGTAGACTGCCCGGGCCACGCCGACTATGTTAAAAACATGATCACCGGTGCTGCGCAGATGGACGGCGCGATCCTGGTTGTTGCTGCGACTGACGGCCCGATGCCGCAGACTCGTGAGCACATCCTGCTGGGTCGTCAGGTAGGCGTTCCGTACATCATCGTGTTCCTGAACAAATGCGACATGGTTGATGACGAAGAGCTGCTGGAACTGGTAGAAATGGAAGTTCGTGAACTTCTGTCTCAGTACGATTTCCCGGGCGATGACACGCCGATCGTTCGTGGTTCTGCTCTGAAAGCGCTGGAAGGCGAAGCAGAGTGGGAAGCGAAAATCATCGAACTGGCTGGCTTCCTGGATTCTTACATCCCGGAACCAGAACGTGCTATCGATAAGCCGTTCCTGCTGCCAATCGAAGACGTATTCTCCATCTCCGGTCGTGGTACCGTTGTTACCGGTCGTGTAGAACGCGGTATCATCAAAGTTGGTGAAGAAGTTGAAATCGTTGGTATCAAAGAGACTGCCAAGTCTACCTGTACTGGCGTTGAAATGTTCCGCAAACTGCTGGACGAAGGCCGTGCTGGTGAGAACGTTGGTGTTCTGCTGCGTGGTATCAAACGTGAAGAAATCGAACGTGGTCAGGTACTGGCTAAGCCGGGCTCTATCAAGCCGCACACCAAGTTCGAATCTGAAGTGTACATTCTGTCCAAAGACGAAGGCGGCCGTCATACTCCGTTCTTCAAAGGCTACCGTCCGCAGTTCTACTTCCGTACTACTGACGTGACTGGTACCATCGAACTGCCGGAAGGCGTAGAGATGGTAATGCCGGGCGACAACATCAAAATGGTTGTTACCCTGATCCACCCGATCGCGATGGATGACGGTCTGCGTTTCGCAATCCGTGAAGGCGGCCGTACCGTTGGCGCGGGCGTTGTTGCTAAAGTAATGAGCTAATTATTGCTTAATTAGCTTTGAGCTTAAAAAGGGCGCTTAGGCGCCCTTTTTGCTACCTGTGATTTAACCGTTGTCATATTTGTTCGCATTTTTTGTTCATTCTTCCATCGCGTAAATAGCGTTGTGCTATTGTAATCATAACCATTCTCATTTACACTTTGCGCAGAAATTGAACGGGAGCGATCATGTACGTTTGTTTGTGTAATGCGATAAGTGATAAAAAAATTCGCCAGGCTGTTCGCCAGTTTCATCCTCAGTCCTTTCAGCAATTACGTAAGTTTATTCCTGTTGGAAATCAATGTGGTAAGTGCATTCGTGCTGCGCGTGAAGTCATGCAGGATGAATTAACTCAAATGCCAGAATTTAAAGAGATCGCCTAAGTCACACTCTTTTTTTTGACATCCCTGTAGCCCCATCTACGCTCTAAGAGTGGAAGCGGAGGGACTATAAAATGAAAGGTGATGTTAAAATCATAAATTATCTCAATAAACTATTGGGAAATGAGCTTGTCGCAATCAACCAGTATTTTCTCCATGCTCGTATGTTTAAAAACTGGGGACTGACTCGCCTCAATGATGTTGAGTACCATGAATCAATAGATGAGATGAAACACGCTGATAAATATATCGAGCGTATTTTATTTCTGGAAGGGCTGCCAAACTTACAGGACCTCGGTAAGTTGGGTATAGGCGAAGACGTTGAAGAGATGCTGCAATCCGATCTTCGACTCGAACTCGATGGCGCTAAAGATTTGCGCGAAGCCATTGCTTATGCCGATAGCGTTCATGACTATGTTAGTCGGGACATGATGATTGAGATCCTGACTGAAGAAGAAGGGCATATCGATTGGCTCGAAACGGAGTTGGATCTGATTGGAAAACTTGGATTGCAAAACTATCTGCAATCGCAAATTAAGGTCAGCGACTAACCTCCCTGTATCAGATTTAGCCAGCCAACAACAAAACCCGCAGCCGCCAGATATGGCCCAAAATGCAGCGGGTTTTTTAATTTCTTTTTTCCATGCGTCATAAATGCTACGCCTGTTATGCAGCAAGCCAGTCCGGCGGCAAGTAAGATCAACAGAGGTAATGAGTCCCATCGATGCCACGCGCCAAGTGCGGCGAGAAATTTTACGTCCCCATAGCCTAATCCTTCCTGGTGCCATGCCAGGCGGTATCCCCAATAGAAGAGAGAAAATACACCATACCCTGCAATGGCACCCCAAAGTGCATCGGACAACTGTGTGGGGTTGCAACATTGATGAAAAAGAAGACCACTCCAGAGAAGAGGGCAGGTGAATTTGTCGGGCAATAGCCCAGTACGCAAATCCTGAACCCCAAGCAGTCCGGATAGAGAGATATAAATCAGCAAAAAGGGAAGTTCAGTATTCATGTCTCAATCCGGTGCGAGAAAGATGTAACTCTCAGGCAAGTCGCGCTAGCTGCACAATGCCCGAATATCCATTTTGCTGACGTCTTTCCAGAGAATTTTCGCCGCGTGAAAGTGAATACAATCAGAGTGGAACAGCACTCGCATCTGCGTAAGAGTGATTAATTTCTACACGGCACTTGCGTCAGGCTGAGATTTACGTATAATGCGCGGGCTTGTCTTAATTGACGGCTGGTTCAATCAGGACCACTGATAGTCGATTTGACTATCTGACAATGTTCCCAATTGGGGAACTCTGTAAGAACGGTTACACTCTCCCATCAATCGTAATGGGTTTGAGGAGTAACTATTTCGTCTATAAAATAATTGGAGCTCTGGTCTCATGCAGAACCAAAGAATCCGTATCCGTTTGAAAGCGTTTGATCATCGTCTGATCGATCAATCAACCGCGGAAATCGTCGAGACTGCCAAGCGCACTGGTGCGCAGGTTCGTGGTCCGATCCCGCTGCCGACCCGCAAAGAGCGTTTCACCGTTCTGATCTCCCCGCACGTTAACAAAGACGCGCGTGATCAGTACGAGATTCGTACTCACAAGCGTCTGGTTGACATCGTTGAGCCAACTGAAAAAACCGTTGATGCTCTGATGCGTCTGGACCTGGCTGCCGGTGTAGACGTGCAGATCAGCCTGGGTTAATCAGGTCATCGAGCGATTGAGAGGTTGATACAATGATTGGTTTAGTCGGTAAAAAAGTGGGTATGACCCGCATCTTCACTGAAGATGGCGTATCTATCCCAGTAACCGTTATCGAAGTTGAAGCAAACCGCGTTACTCAGGTTAAAGATCTGGCTAACGATGGCTATCGCGCTGTTCAGGTTACCACCGGTGCTAAAAAAGCTAACCGCGTAACTAAGCCGGAAGCTGGCCACTTTGCTAAAGCTGGCGTAGAAGCTGGCCGTGGCCTGTGGGAGTTCCGTCTGGCAGATGGTGAAGAATACACCGTTGGTCAGAACATTAGCGTTGAACTGTTTGCTGACGTTAAAAAAGTTGACGTAACCGGTACCTCTAAAGGTAAAGGTTTCGCTGGTACCGTTAAGCGCTGGAACTTCCGTACCCAGGACGCTACTCACGGTAACTCCTTGTCTCACCGCGTTCCGGGTTCTATCGGTCAGAACCAGACTCCGGGCAAAGTGTTCAAAGGCAAGAAAATGGCAGGTCAGCTGGGCAACGAACGTGTAACCGTTCAGAGCCTGGACGTAGTACGTGTTGACGCTGAGCGCAACCTGCTGCTGGTTAAAGGTGGTGTTCCGGGTGCGACCGGTTGCGACCTGATCGTTAAACCAGCTGTGAAGGCGTAAGGGGATAGCAATGGAATTAGTATTGAAAGACGCGCAGAGCGCGCTGACTGTTTCCGAAACTACCTTCGGTCGTGATTTCAACGAAGCGCTGGTTCACCAGGTTGTTGTTGCTTATGCAGCTGGTGCTCGTCAGGGTACTCGTGCTCAGAAGACTCGTGCTGAAGTAACTGGTTCAGGCAAAAAGCCGTGGCGCCAGAAAGGTACCGGCCGTGCGCGTTCAGGTTCTATCAAGAGCCCGATCTGGCGTTCAGGTGGCGTGACCTTCGCTGCTCGTCCACAGGACCACAGTCAAAAAGTTAACAAAAAGATGTACCGCGGCGCGCTGAAAAGCATTCTGTCCGAACTGGTACGTCAGGATCGTCTGATCGTTGTCGAATCATTCTCTGTTGAAGCGCCTAAAACTAAGCTGCTGGCACAGAAACTGAAAGACATGGCTCTGGAAGATGTGCTGATCATCACCGGTGAGCTGGACGAAAATCTGTTCCTCGCAGCACGTAACCTGCACAAGGTTGACGTTCGCGATGCAACGGGTATCGACCCGGTTAGCCTGATCGCCTTCGACAAAGTCGTAATGACTGCTGATGCTGTTAAGCAAGTTGAGGAGATGCTGGCATGATTCGTGAAGAACGTCTGCTGAAAGTGCTGCGCGCACCGCACGTTTCTGAAAAAGCGTCTACTGCGATGGAAAAAACTAACACCATCGTTCTCAAAGTTGCTAAAGACGCGACTAAAGCAGAAATCAAAGCTGCTGTGCAGAAACTGTTTGAAGTCGAAGTCGAAGTCGTTAACACCCTGGTAGTTAAAGGGAAAGTTAAACGTCACGGACAGCGTATCGGTCGTCGTAGCGACTGGAAAAAAGCTTACGTCACCCTGAAGGAAGGCCAGAATCTGGACTTCGTCGGCGGCGCTGAGTAAGTCGGAGGAGTAATACAATGGCAGTTGTTAAATGTAAACCGACATCTCCGGGTCGTCGCCACGTTGTTAAAGTGGTCAACCCAGAGCTGCACAAGGGCAAACCTTTTGCTCCGCTGGTTGAAAAAAACAGCAAATCCGGTGGTCGTAACAACAATGGCCGCATCACCACTCGTCACATCGGTGGTGGTCACAAGCAGGCTTATCGTATTGTTGACTTCAAACGCAACAAAGACGGTATCCCGGCAGTTGTTGAACGTCTTGAGTACGATCCGAACCGCTCCGCGAACATCGCGCTGGTTCTGTACAAAGACGGTGAACGCCGTTACATTCTGGCCCCTAAAGGCCTGAAAGCTGGCGACCAGATTCAATCTGGCGTTGATGCTGCAATCAAAGCAGGTAACACCCTGCCGATGCGCAATATCCCGGTTGGTTCTACCGTTCATAACGTAGAAATGAAACCAGGTAAAGGCGGTCAGCTGGCACGTTCCGCTGGTACTTACGTTCAGATCGTTGCTCGTGATGGTGCTTATGTCACCCTGCGTCTGCGTTCTGGTGAAATGCGTAAAGTCGAAGCAGATTGCCGTGCGACTCTGGGCGAAGTTGGCAATGCAGAGCATATGCTGCGCGTTCTGGGTAAAGCAGGTGCTGCACGCTGGCGTGGTGTTCGTCCTACCGTTCGCGGTACTGCGATGAACCCAGTCGATCACCCACATGGTGGTGGTGAAGGTCGTAACTTTGGTAAGCACCCGGTAACTCCGTGGGGCGTTCAGACCAAAGGTAAGAAGACCCGCAGCAACAAGCGTACTGATAAATTCATCGTACGTCGCCGTAGCAAATAATTTTAGAGGATAAGCCATGCCACGTTCTCTCAAGAAAGGTCCTTTTATTGACCTGCACTTGCTGAAGAAGGTAGAGAAAGCGGTGGAAAGCGGAGACAAGAAGCCCCTGCGCACTTGGTCCCGTCGTTCAACGATCTTTCCTAACATGATCGGTTTGACCATCGCTGTCCATAATGGTCGTCAGCACGTTCCGGTATTTGTTTCCGACGAAATGGTCGGTCACAAACTGGGTGAATTCGCACCGACTCGTACTTATCGCGGCCACGCTGCTGATAAAAAAGCGAAGAAGAAATAAGGTAGGAGGAAGAGATGGAAACTTTAGCTCAACATCGCCATGCTCGTTCTTCTGCTCAGAAGGTTCGCCTTGTTGCAGACCTGATTCGCGGTAAGAAAGTGTCGCAGGCTCTGGATATTCTGACCTACACCAATAAGAAAGCGGCTGTATTGGTTAAGAAAGTCCTGGAATCTGCCATTGCTAACGCTGAACACAACGATGGCGCTGACATTGACGATCTGAAAGTTACGAAAATTTTCGTAGACGAAGGCCCGAGCATGAAGCGCATTATGCCGCGTGCAAAAGGTCGTGCAGATCGCATCCTGAAGCGCACCAGCCACATTACTGTGGTTGTGTCCGATCGCTGAGACTCTGGAGACTAGCAATGGGTCAGAAAGTACATCCTAATGGTATTCGCCTGGGTATTGTAAAACCATGGAACTCAACCTGGTTTGCGAACACCAAAGAATTCGCTGACAACCTGGACAGCGATTTTAAAGTACGTCAGTACCTGACTAAGGAACTGGCTAAAGCGTCTGTATCTCGTATCGTTATCGAGCGTCCGGCTAAGAGCATCCGTGTGACCATTCACACCGCTCGCCCGGGTATCGTTATCGGTAAGAAAGGCGAAGACGTAGAAAAACTGCGCAAAGTCGTAGCGGATATTGCTGGCGTTCCTGCTCAGATCAATATCGCCGAAGTGCGTAAGCCTGAACTGGACGCAAAATTGGTTGCTGACAGCATCACTTCTCAGCTGGAACGTCGCGTTATGTTCCGTCGTGCTATGAAGCGTGCCGTACAGAACGCAATGCGTCTGGGCGCTAAAGGTATCAAAGTTGAAGTTAGCGGCCGTCTGGGCGGCGCGGAAATCGCACGTACCGAATGGTACCGCGAAGGTCGCGTACCTCTGCACACTCTGCGTGCTGACATCGACTACAACACCTCTGAAGCGCACACCACTTACGGTGTAATCGGCGTTAAAGTGTGGATCTTCAAAGGCGAGATCCTGGGTGGTATGGCTGCTGTTGAACAACCGGAAAAACCGGCTGCGCAACCTAAAAAGCAGCAGCGTAAAGGCCGTAAATAAGGAGCGTCGCTGATGTTACAACCAAAGCGTACAAAATTCCGTAAAATGCACAAAGGCCGTAACCGCGGTCTGGCTGCTGGCGCGGATGTTAGCTTCGGCAGCTTCGGTCTGAAAGCTGTTGGCCGTGGTCGTCTGACTGCCCGTCAGATCGAAGCAGCACGTCGTGCTATGACCCGTGCAGTTAAGCGTCAAGGTAAGATCTGGATCCGTGTATTCCCGGACAAACCGATCACTGAAAAGCCGCTGGCAGTGCGTATGGGTAAAGGTAAAGGTAACGTGGAGTATTGGGTTGCCTTGATTCAGCCGGGTAAAGTCCTGTATGAAATGGACGGCGTACCGGAAGAGCTGGCCCGTGAAGCATTCAAGCTGGCAGCAGCGAAACTGCCGATTAAAACCACCTTTGTAACTAAGACGGTGATGTAATGAAAGCAAAAGAGCTGCGTGAGAAGAGTGTTGAAGAGCTGAACACCGAGCTGCTGAATCTGCTGCGTGAGCAGTTCAACCTGCGTATGCAGGCTGCAAGTGGCCAGCTGCAACAGTCTCACCTGTTGAAGCAAGTGCGTCGTGACGTCGCACGCGTTAAGACTTTACTGACTGAGAAGGCGGGTGCGTAATGACCGATAAAATCCGTACTCTGCAAGGTCGCGTTGTTAGCGATAAAATGGAGAAATCCATCGTTGTTGCTATCGAACGTTTTGTGAAACACCCGATCTACGGTAAATTCATTAAGCGTACGACCAAACTGCACGTACATGACGAGAACAACGAATGCGGTACTGGTGACGTGGTTGAAATCCGCGAATGCCGTCCGCTGTCCAAGACTAAGTCCTGGACGCTGGTTCGCGTTGTAGAGAAAGCCGTTCTGTAATACAGTAGGCATTCTCAACGAATAAACGGCTCAGCGATGAGCCGTTTATTTTTTCTACCCATATCGTTGAAGCGGTGTTATAATGCCGCGCCCCCGATATGGGGCTTTTTTAACGACCTGATTTTCGGGTCTCAGTAGTAGTTGACATTAGCGGAGCACTAAAATGATCCAAGAACAGACTATGCTGAACGTCGCCGACAACTCCGGTGCACGTCGCGTAATGTGTATCAAGGTTCTGGGTGGCTCGCACCGTCGCTACGCAGGCGTCGGCGATATCATCAAGATCACCATCAAGGAAGCAATTCCGCGTGGTAAGGTCAAAAAAGGTGATGTGCTGAAGGCGGTAGTGGTGCGCACCAAGAAGGGTGTTCGTCGCCCGGACGGTTCTGTCATTCGCTTCGATGGTAATGCATGCGTTATTTTAAACAATAACAGCGAGCAACCTATCGGTACGCGTATTTTTGGGCCGGTAACTCGTGAACTTCGTAACGAGAAGTTCATGAAAATTATCTCTCTGGCACCAGAAGTACTCTAAGGAGCGAATCATGGCAGCGAAGATCCGTCGTGATGACGAAGTTATCGTGTTAACCGGTAAAGATAAAGGTAAACGCGGTAAAGTTAAGAATGTCCTGTCTTCCGGCAAGGTCATTGTTGAAGGTATCAACCTGGTTAAGAAACATCAGAAGCCGGTTCCGGCCCTGAACCAACCAGGCGGCATCGTAGAGAAAGAAGCAGCTATTCAGATCTCTAACCTTGCTATCTTCAACGCGGCAACCGGCAAGGCTGACCGTGTAGGCTTTAGATTCGAAGACGGCAAAAAAGTCCGTTTCTTCAAATCTAACAGCGAAACTATCAAGTAATTTGGAGTAGTACGATGGCGAAACTGCATGATTACTACAAAGACGAAGTAGTCGCTAAACTCATGACTGAGTTTAACTACAATTCTGTCATGCAAGTCCCTCGGGTCGAGAAGATCACCCTGAACATGGGTGTTGGTGAAGCGATCGCTGACAAGAAACTGCTGGATAACGCAGCAGCTGACCTGACAGCAATCTCCGGTCAAAAACCGCTGATCACCAAAGCACGCAAATCAGTTGCAGGCTTCAAAATCCGTCAGGGCTATCCGATCGGCTGTAAAGTAACTCTGCGTGGCGAACGCATGTGGGAGTTCTTTGAGCGCCTGATCACTATTGCTGTTCCACGTATCCGTGACTTCCGTGGCTTGTCCGCTAAGTCTTTCGACGGTCGTGGTAACTACAGCATGGGTGTCCGTGAGCAGATCATCTTCCCAGAAATCGACTACGATAAAGTCGACCGCGTGCGTGGTTTGGATATTACCATTACCACTACTGCGAAATCTGACGAAGAAGGCCGTGCTCTGCTGGCTGCCTTTGACTTCCCGTTCCGCAAGTAAGGTAGGGTTACTGAATGGCTAAGCAATCAATGAAAGCACGCGAAGTAAAGCGCGTAGCTTTAGCTGATAAGTACTTCGCAAAACGCGCTGAACTGAAAGCTATTATCTCTGATGTGAACGCGACCGACGAAGATCGTTGGAACGCAGTTCTCAAGCTGCAGTCTCTGCCGCGTGATTCCAGCCCGTCCCGTCAGCGTAACCGCTGCCGTCAAACAGGTCGTCCGCATGGCTATGTGGGCAAGTTCGGGTTGAGCCGTATCAAACTGCGTGAAGCCGCCATGCGCGGTGAAGTACCAGGCTTGAAAAAGGCTAGCTGGTAATTACCAATTGAATCACGGGAGTAAAGACAGATGAGCATGCAAGATCCGATCGCGGATATGCTGACCCGTATCCGTAACGGTCAGGCCGCGAATAAAGCTGCGGTCACCATGCCTTCCTCCAAGCTGAAAGTGGCAATTGCCAACGTGCTGAAGGAAGAAGGTTTTATTGAAGATTTTAAAGTTGAAGGCGACACCAAGCCGGAACTGGAACTTACTCTCAAGTATTTCCAGGGTAAAGCTGTTGTAGAAAGCATTCAGCGTGTCAGTCGCCCAGGTCTGCGCATTTATAAGCGTAAAGACGAGCTGCCGAAAGTTATGGCTGGCATGGGTATCGCAGTTGTTTCTACCTCTAAAGGTGTTATGACTGATCGTGCAGCGCGCCAGGCTGGTCTTGGTGGCGAAATTATCTGCTACGTAGCCTAATCGGAGGAAAAAATGTCTCGTGTTGCTAAAGCACCGGTCGTTATTCCTGCCGGCGTTGATGTAAAAATCAACGGTCAGGTTATTACGATCAAAGGTAAAAACGGCGAGCTGACTCGTACTCTCAACGATGCTGTTGCAGTAAATCATGCAGATAATGCACTGACCTTCGGTCCGCGTGATGGTTACGCAGATGGATGGGCTCAGGCTGGCACCGCGCGTGCCCTGCTGAATGCAATGGTTGTCGGTGTTACCGAAGGCTTCACTAAGAAGCTTCAGCTGGTTGGTGTAGGTTATCGTGCAGCGGTTAAAGGGAATGTAGTAAACCTGGCTTTAGGTTTCTCTCACCCCGTTGACCATCAGCTGCCTGCGGGAATCACTGCAGAATGTCCGACTCAGACTGAGATCGTGCTGAAAGGCGCTGATAAACAGCTGATCGGTCAGGTTGCAGCAGATCTGCGCGCCTACCGTCGTCCTGAGCCTTATAAAGGCAAGGGTGTTCGTTACGCCGACGAAGTCGTGCGTACCAAAGAGGCTAAGAAGAAGTAAGGTAACACTATGGATAAGAAATCTGCTCGTATCCGTCGTGCGACCCGCGCACGCCGCAAGCTCCAGGAGCTGGGTGCAACTCGCCTGGTGGTACATCGTACCCCGCGTCATATTTACGCACAGGTAATTGCACCGAACGGTTCTGAAGTTCTGGTAGCTGCTTCTACTGTAGAAAAAGCTATCGCTGAACAATTGAAGTACACCGGTAACAAAGACGCTGCTGCAGCTGTAGGTAAAGCTGTTGCTGAACGCGCTCTGGAAAAAGGCATCAAAGATGTTTCTTTTGACCGTTCCGGGTTCCAATATCATGGTCGTGTCCAGGCACTGGCAGATGCTGCCCGTGAAGCTGGCCTTCAGTTCTAAGGTAGAGGTGTAAGATGGCTCACATCGAAAAACAAGCTGGCGAACTGCAGGAAAAGCTGATCGCGGTTAACCGCGTATCTAAAACCGTTAAAGGTGGTCGTATTTTCTCCTTCACAGCTCTGACTGTAGTTGGTGATGGTAACGGTCGCGTTGGTTTTGGTTACGGTAAAGCGCGTGAAGTTCCAGCAGCGATCCAGAAAGCGATGGAAAAAGCCCGTCGCAATATGATTAACGTCGCGCTGAACCACGGCACCCTGCAGCACCCGGTTAAGGGTACTCACACGGGTTCTCGTGTATTCATGCAGCCGGCTTCCGAAGGTACCGGTATCATCGCCGGTGGTGCAATGCGCGCCGTTCTGGAAGTCGCCGGAGTTCGTAACGTTCTGGCTAAAGCGTATGGTTCCACTAACCCGATTAACGTGGTTCGTGCAACTATCGATGGTCTGGAAAATATGAAATCTCCGGAAATGGTCGCTGCCAAGCGTGGTAAATCCGTTGAAGAAATTCTGGGGAAATAAACCATGGCAAAGACTATTAAAATTACTCAAACCCGCAGTGCAATCGGTCGTCTGCCGAAACACAAGGCAACGCTGCTTGGCCTGGGTCTGCGTCGTATTGGTCACACCGTAGAGCGCGAGGATACTCCTGCTGTTCGTGGTATGGTCAACGCGGTTTCCTTCATGGTTAAAGTTGAGGAGTAAGAGATGCGTTTAAATACTCTGTCTCCGGCCGAAGGCTCTAAAAAAGCGGCTCGCCGCCTGGGTCGTGGTATCGGTTCTGGCCTCGGTAAAACCGGTGGTCGTGGTCACAAAGGTCAGAAGTCTCGTTCTGGCGGTGGCGTACGTCGCGGTTTCGAGGGTGGTCAGATGCCTCTGTACCGTCGTCTGCCGAAATTCGGCTTCACTTCACGTAAAGCAGCGATTACAGCCGAAGTTCGTCTGTCTGACCTGGCTAAAGTTGAAGGCGGTGTTGTAGACCTGAACACGCTGAAAGCAGCTAACATTATCGGTATCCAGATCGAGTTCGCGAAAGTGATCCTGGCTGGTGAAGTCACTACTCCGGTAACTGTTCGTGGCCTGCGTGTTACTAAAGGCGCTCGTGCTGCTATCGAAGCTGCTGGCGGTAAAATCGAGGAATAAGTAGCAGATGGCTAAACAACCGGGATTAGATTTTCAAAGTGCCAAAGGTGGCTTAGGCGAGCTGAAACGCAGACTGCTGTTTGTAATCGGCGCGCTGATTGTGTTCCGTATTGGCTCTTTCATTCCGATCCCTGGTATTGATGCCGCTGTACTTGCCAAACTGCTTGAGCAACAGCGAGGCACCATCATTGAAATGTTTAACATGTTCTCTGGTGGTGCACTCAGCCGTGCTTCTATCTTTGCTCTGGGGATCATGCCGTATATTTCGGCGTCGATCATTATCCAGTTGCTGACGGTGGTTCATCCAACGCTGGCAGAAATTAAGAAAGAAGGGGAGTCTGGTCGTCGTAAGATCAGCCAGTACACCCGCTACGGTACTCTGGTGCTGGCTATATTCCAGTCGATCGGTATTGCTACCGGTCTGCCGAATATGCCTGGTATGCAGGGCCTGGTGATGAACCCAGGCTTTGCATTCTATTTCACCGCTGTTGTAAGTCTGGTTACAGGGACGATGTTCCTGATGTGGTTGGGTGAACAGATTACTGAACGTGGTATCGGCAACGGTATCTCAATCATTATCTTCGCCGGTATTGTCGCGGGACTCCCGCCAGCCATTGCCCATACTATCGAGCAAGCGCGTCAAGGCGACCTGCACTTCCTCGTGTTGCTGTTGGTTGCAGTATTAGTATTCGCAGTGACGTTCTTTGTTGTATTTGTTGAGCGTGGTCAACGCCGCATTGTGGTAAACTACGCGAAACGTCAGCAAGGTCGTCGTGTCTATGCTGCACAGAGCACACATTTACCGCTGAAAGTGAATATGGCGGGGGTAATCCCGGCAATCTTCGCTTCCAGTATTATTCTGTTCCCGGCGACCATCGCGTCATGGTTCGGGGGCGGGACTGGTTGGAACTGGCTGACAACAATTTCGCTGTATTTGCAGCCTGGGCAACCGCTTTATGTGTTACTCTATGCGTCTGCAATCATATTCTTCTGTTTCTTCTACACGGCGTTGGTTTTCAACCCGCGTGAAACAGCAGATAACCTGAAGAAGTCCGGTGCATTTGTACCAGGAATTCGTCCGGGAGAGCAAACGGCGAAGTATATCGATAAAGTAATGACCCGCCTGACTTTGGTTGGTGCGCTCTACATTACCTTTATCTGCCTGATCCCGGAGTTCATGCGTGATGCAATGAAAGTACCGTTCTACTTCGGTGGGACCTCACTGCTTATCGTTGTTGTCGTGATTATGGACTTTATGGCTCAAGTGCAAACTCTGATGATGTCAAGTCAGTACGAGTCTGCATTGAAGAAGGCGAATCTGAAAGGCTACGGCCGTTAACAGTCGCCCGAGAAGTTACGGAGAGTAAAAATGAAAGTTCGTGCTTCCGTCAAGAAATTATGCCGTAACTGCAAAATCGTTAAGCGTGATGGTGTCATCCGTGTGATTTGCAGTGCCGAGCCGAAGCATAAACAGCGCCAAGGCTGATTTATTCGCATATTTTTCTTGCAAAGTTGGGTTGAGCTGGCTAGATTAGCCAGCCAATCTTTTGTATGTCTGTGCGTTTCCATTTGAGTATCCTGAAAACGGGCTTTTCAGCATGGTGCGTACATATTAAATAGTAGGAGTGCATAGTGGCCCGTATAGCAGGCATTAACATTCCTGATCAGAAACATGCTGTGATCGCATTAACTTCGATCTACGGCGTCGGCAAGACCCGTTCTAAAGCCATTCTGGCTGCCGCGGGTATCGCTGAAGATGTTAAGATCAGTGAGCTGTCTGAAGAACAAATCGACACGCTGCGTGACGAAGTTGCCAAATTTGTCGTTGAAGGTGATCTGCGCCGTGAAGTTAGCATGAGCATCAAGCGCCTTATGGATCTTGGTTGCTATCGCGGTTTGCGTCATCGTCGTGGTCTCCCGGTTCGCGGTCAGCGTACCAAGACCAACGCACGTACCCGTAAGGGTCCGCGCAAACCGATCAAGAAATAATCGGGGTGATTGAATAATGGCAAAGGCACCAATTCGTGCACGTAAACGTGTAAGAAAACAAGTCTCTGACGGCGTGGCTCATATCCATGCTTCTTTTAACAACACCATCGTTACCATTACTGATCGTCAGGGTAACGCACTGGGTTGGGCAACAGCCGGTGGTTCCGGTTTCCGTGGTTCTCGCAAATCCACTCCGTTTGCAGCTCAGGTTGCAGCAGAGCGTTGCGCTGAAGCCGTAAAAGAATACGGTATCAAGAATCTGGAAGTTATGGTCAAAGGACCGGGTCCAGGTCGCGAATCTACTGTTCGTGCTCTGAACGCCGCTGGTTTCCGCATCACTAATATTACTGATGTGACTCCGATCCCTCATAACGGTTGTCGTCCGCCGAAAAAACGTCGCGTATAACGCTGTCGTTTCTAGGATTGTTGGAGAAAGAAAATGGCAAGATATTTGGGTCCTAAGCTCAAGCTGAGCCGTCGTGAGGGCACTGACTTATTCCTTAAGTCTGGCGTTCGCGCGATCGATACCAAGTGTAAAATTGAACAAGCTCCTGGCCAGCACGGTGCGCGTAAACCGCGTCTGTCTGACTATGGTGTGCAGTTGCGTGAAAAGCAAAAAGTTCGCCGTATCTACGGTGTGCTGGAGCGTCAGTTCCGTAACTACTACAAAGAAGCAGCACGTCTGAAAGGCAACACCGGTGAAAACCTGCTGGGTCTGCTGGAAGGTCGTCTGGACAACGTTGTATACCGTATGGGCTTCGGTGCCACTCGTGCAGAAGCACGTCAGCTGGTCAGCCATAAAGCAATTATGGTAAACGGTCGTGTTGTTAACATCGCTTCTTATCAGGTTAGTCCGAATGACGTTGTTAGCATTCGTGAGAAAGCGAAGAAGCAGTCTCGCGTGAAAGCCGCTCTGGAGCTGGCTGAGCAGCGTGAAAAGCCAACCTGGCTGGAAGTTGATGCTGGCAAGATGGAAGGTACGTTCAAGCGTAAGCCGGAGCGTTCTGATCTGTCTGCGGACATTAACGAACACCTGATCGTCGAGCTTTACTCCAAGTAAAGCTTAGTACCAAAGAGAGGACACAATGCAGGGTTCTGTGACAGAGTTTCTAAAACCGCGCCTGGTAGATATCGAGCAAGTGAGTTCGACGCACGCCAAGGTGACCCTTGAGCCTTTAGAGCGTGGCTTTGGCCATACTTTGGGTAACGCACTGCGCCGTATTCTGCTCTCATCGATGCCGGGTTGCGCGGTGACCGAGGTTGAGATTGATGGTGTACTACATGAGTACAGCACCAAAGAAGGCGTTCAGGAAGATATCCTGGAAATCCTGCTCAACCTGAAAGGGCTGGCGGTGAGAGTTCAGGGTAAAGATGACGTTATTCTTACCTTGAATAAATCTGGCATTGGCCCTGTGACTGCAGCCGACATTACCCATGATGGGGATGTCGAAATCGTCAAGCCACAGCACGTGATCTGCCACCTGACCGATGAGAACGCATCTATTAGCATGCGCATCAAAGTTCAGCGCGGTCGTGGTTATGTGCCGGCTTCTACCCGAATTCATTCGGAAGAAGATGAGCGCCCAATCGGCCGTCTGCTGGTCGACGCATGCTACAGCCCTGTAGAGCGTATTGCCTACAATGTTGAAGCAGCGCGTGTAGAACAGCGTACCGACCTGGACAAGCTGGTCATCGAAATGGAAACCAACGGCACAATCGATCCTGAAGAGGCGATTCGTCGTGCGGCAACCATTCTGGCTGAACAACTTGAAGCTTTCGTTGACTTACGTGATGTTCGTCAGCCGGAAGTTAAAGAAGAGAAACCAGAATTCGATCCGATCCTGCTGCGCCCTGTTGACGATCTGGAATTGACTGTCCGCTCTGCTAACTGCCTCAAAGCAGAAGCTATCCACTATATCGGTGATCTGGTACAGCGTACTGAGGTTGAGCTTCTTAAGACGCCTAACCTTGGTAAAAAATCTCTTACTGAGATTAAAGACGTGCTGGCTTCCCGTGGACTGTCTCTGGGCATGCGCCTGGAAAACTGGCCACCGGCAAGCATCGCTGACGAGTAACCGGATCACAGGTTAAGGTTTTACTGAGAAGGATAAGGTCATGCGCCATCGTAAGAGTGGTCGTCAACTGAACCGCAACAGCAGCCATCGCCAGGCTATGTTCCGCAATATGGCAGGTTCACTGGTTCGTCATGAAATCATCAAGACGACTCTGCCGAAAGCGAAAGAGCTGCGTCGCGTAGTTGAGCCGCTGATTACTCTTGCCAAGACTGATAGCGTAGCTAATCGTCGTCTGGCATTCGCCCGCACTCGTGATAACGAGATCGTGGCAAAACTGTTTAACGAACTGGGCCCGCGTTTCGCGAGCCGCGCCGGTGGTTACACTCGCATTCTGAAGTGTGGTTTCCGTGCAGGCGACAACGCGCCGATGGCATACATCGAGCTGGTTGATCGTTCAGAGAAAACAGAAGCTGCTGCAGAGTAATCTGTAGTAACGTAAAAAAACCCGCCTCGGCGGGTTTTTTTATATCCGTCATATCCCCACTTATCTACAATATCTGTATTCTTTTTGTTCATCCCCTGGAGTGTTGTATGTGGTTACTGGACCAGTGGGCAGAGCGGCATATTATTGATGCACAGTCTAAAGGTGAGTTTGATGGTTTGCCTGGTGCAGGTGAGCCGTTGGTTCTTGATGACGATTCCCATGTTCCGCCGGAACTGCGAGCCGGATTCCGTTTATTAAAAAATGCAGGCTGTCTTCCTCCTGAGCTTGAGCAGCGCAGAGAGGCAATACAGCTGCTTGAATTACTCGCAGGGATCCGCAAAGATGATCCTGGTTATCAGGAGGTAAGTCGAAGACTGTCACTACTGGAACTCAAACTCCGACAGGCTGGAGTCAGCACCGAGTTTTTACACGGTGAATATGCAGATAAGCTGCTACAGAAGATCAATGACGATTAGCGGAGAGAGCATGTACCGTATTGGAGAATTAGCGAAACTGGCTGACGTGACGCCTGATACTATCCGCTACTATGAAAAGCAGCAGATGATGGAACATGAAATACGTACAGAAGGTGGGTTTCGCCTCTATACAGAAAGCGATCTGCAACGGCTGAAGTTTATTCGTTACGCGAGACAGCTAGGCTTTACGCTTGAGTCTATCCGTGAATTACTTTCGATCCGTGTCGACCCAGAGCACCATACCTGCCAGGAATCAAAAGGGATTGTTCAGGAAAGATTGCAGGAAGTCGAAGCCCGTATAGCCGAACTTCAAACGATGCAACGATCGTTGCAGCGATTGAATGATGCATGCTGTGGAAAGGCACATAGCAGCGTTTACTGCTCTATCCTTGAAGCTCTTGAACAAGGCGCCAGCGGAACAACATCAGGCTGTTGATTTATTGAACGGTCAGGTCTACACTCGCGGCGTAAATTATTACAAACTGGAGATATTATGAGTCGTTATCAGCACACCAAAGGGCAGATAAAGGACAACGCCATTGAGGCGCTACTGCATGATCCACTGTTCAGGCAGCGAGTTGAGAAAAATAAAAAAGGGAAAGGTAGTTACCTGCGTAAAGGTAAACATGGCAATCGGGGTAACTGGGAGGCCAGTGGCAAGAAAGTGAATCACTTTTTTACCACTGGCCTTCTTGTTTCAGTGAGCGTTTAAGAACGATTATTCTGTTCTTTCAGCAGGTCACGAATTTCACTCAGCAATACTTCTTCTTTCGAGGGAGCTGGCGGTGCAGCCGGCTCTTCCGCTTTTTTACGGTTCAGTTTGTTGATCAGTTTGATTGCCATAAAGATAGCAAACGCCACAATAATGAAATCAAATACGTTCTGAATAAATACACCGTAATGCATAACGACAGCCGGGATGTCTCCCTGCGCATCGCGTAATGTCAAAGCAAACTGTTTAAAATCGATCCCACCAATTAACAATCCCAGCGGCGGCATGATGATATCGGCAACCAGCGATGAAACAATCTTACCGAATGCCGCACCAATAATGACACCCACTGCCAAATCGACAACATTCCCGCGCATCGCGAATTCGCGAAACTCTTTAATAATGCTCATTTTATTCTCCCTATGCAGCTGACGTTTATAAGTTTAACAAATGTTAAGACATTTTCCATTTATGTATTGCTGAAAGGAAAATTTATTAGACCATGAAAAGTAAAGGGAAATATAATGGGCGCTACATAAGCGCCCGAATATTTACAGGAAGAAGGGGCTTGGCTGGAATAGCCGTTCGACGTCAGTAATAAACTTTTTGTCTGTCAGGAACATGATAACGTGATCACCCTGCTCAATACGCAGGTTGTCATTGGCTATCATCACGTCGTTACCTCGCACTACCGCACCAATAATGGTTCCAGGGGGAAGTTTAATTTCATCAATTGAACGTCCCACAACCCGAGATGTTGTTTCATCCCCGTGTGCGACGGCTTCAATGGCTTCCGCGACGCCACGGCGTAGTGAAGAAACACCGACAATGTCAGCTTTACGTACGTGACTGAGCAGCGCGGAGATGGTCGCCTGCTGCGGTGAAATAGCAATATCGATCACGCTACCCTGCACCAGATCAACGTACGCTCTGCGTTGGATCAATACCATCACTTTTTTGGCACCCATGCGTTTGGCGAGCATGGCCGACATAATGTTAGCTTCATCGTCGTTGGTTACTGCGATAAACAGATCAACTTGATCAATATGTTCTTCAGCCAGCAGCTCTTGATCCGAGGCATCACCGAAAAAGACGATCGTATTTTGCAATTTCTCCGCAAGCTCGGATGCCCGTTGCTGATTGCGCTCGATCAGTTTGACGCTGTAATCTTTTTCCAGACGACGTGCCAGACCCGCGCCGATATTACCGCCACCCACTAACATAATGCGTTTGTACGGTTTTTCCAGACGCTGCAATTCGCTCATTACGGCGCGAATATGCTGTGATGCTGCGATAAAGAAGACTTCATCACCCGCTTCAACAATGGTAGAACCTTGCGGACGGATCGGTCTGTCATGACGGAAAATCGCCGCCACGCGGGTATCAATGTGCGGCATATGTTCACGCATTGTCGACAGTGCATTGCCGATCAATGGCCCGCCGTAATAGGCTTTGACCACCGCCAGACTGACTTTACCTTCGGCAAAATTTACCACCTGCAACGCACCAGGGTACTCAATTAGTCGATAAATGCTATCGATAACCAGTTGCTCAGGCGCAATCAGGTGATCGATAGGTACCGCATCGGATTGGAATAGCTTGTCCGCATCACGAACGTAATCCGGTGAACGAATACGGGCGATGCGATTAGGTGTATTAAACAGTGAATAAGCTACCTGGCAGGCAACCATATTTGTTTCATCTGAGCTGGTTACGGCAACCAGCATATCGGCATCGTCGGCCCCAGCTTCACGCAGTACGCGAGGATGTGAACCGTGCCCTTGCACGACGCGGAGATCAAACTTGTCCTGCAGGCTGCGCAGGCGCTCACCATTGGTATCGACTACCGTGATATCGTTGTTCTCTCCGACCAGGTTTTCAGCCAGCGTACCGCCAACTTGCCCTGCGCCCAGAATGATAATTTTCATCAGTCGCGACCCGTTATCTCATCACTTTTTGATTAGCTTAGCGTAAAAGAAGCCATCACCATCTTCCGCTCCCGGTAAATTCTGACGTCCGGGTTTTTCCGGCGTACCGGTTTCGCTTAATACCGCATCTGGCGTGCATGCCAGGAAGGCAGCAATTTGCTGCTGGTTTTCTTCTGGCAGGATAGAGCACGTTGCATAAACCAGCGTGCCGCCAGGTTTAAGATGTAACCAGGTTGCATTCAGGATCTCGGCCTGCAACTGCGCAAGTTCGGCAATATCCCGGTCGCGACGCAGCCATTTGATGTCTGGATGGCGACGAATAACGCCGGTGGCAGAACACGGAGCATCCAGCAAAATACGGTCAAACTGTTGTTCGCCACACCATTGCTGTGGATATCGACCATCACCCTGTTTTACGGTTGCCTTCATGCCCAGACGTTTAAGATTGTCGTAAACGCGCGATAAGCGTTTCTCATCGACATCGACGGCCATTACGTTAGCGTGCGGAGCAACTTCCAGAATGTGAGTGGTTTTCCCGCCCGGCGCGCAGCACAAGTCGAGAATTTGTTCGCCGTCCTCCGGCAACAGATAGGTTACGCATCCTTGAGCCGAAGCATCCTGGACGGTTACCCAACCTTCGTCAAAACCAGGCAGTGCGTGCACAGGAGTCGGCGTTTCCAGACGCACTGCATCGGGATAATCCGGATGCGGGAAGCCGGTTAATCCCGCTTCGCTAAGCAGGTCCAGCCAGGTATCGCGCGTATGGTGATTACGATTGACACGCAGCCACATCGGTGGTCTTTGGTTATTGGCTTCAAGAATGGCTTCCCACTGCTGCGGATAAGCAGCCTTAATACGTTTCACCAGCCAGGAGGGGTGTAAGAAACGTAAATCGCTTTGCGCGAACTCGGCCAGCAGTTCATCCTGACGGCGTTGAAACTGGCGCAATACGCCGTTGATCAGCCCTTTTAACTGCGGGCGCTTAATAATGACCGCGCCTTCTACGGTCTCTGCCAATGCAGCATGCGGTGGAATACGGGTATGCAGCAGTTGGTAGAAGCCCACCATGATCAGATAGTGAACGGTGCGCTGTTTGCCCGTCATTGGACGTTCCATCAACTGCTGGATCATCCACTCCAGCTGGGAGAGAGTACGCAATACACCGAAGCAAAGTTCCTGCAACAGCGCTTTGTCTTTATCAGCAACTTTTTGCTGCATGGCGGGCAGCACGTTACTCAACGATTGGCCCTTTTCGACAACCTGTTCGACAGCCTGGGCCGCCATACTGCGTAAATTAAGATGTTTTTTCATAAGCGCAAAAATAAAAATGCCCGGAGGCTCCGGGCTTTAAAAGAGATGAACCGTCAGATCAGACGATTCCCGGGCACAAACCACTCCCGACGCGAATTGAGCAGATCCTGTGCGCTCATCGCTTTCTTACCGGCAGGCTGTAAAGCGATGAGATTCAGGATGCCGTCGCCTGTTGCGACCTGGATGCCCTGCTTTGTCGCCTCGAGGATGGTGCCTGGTGCAGACTGTGTGTTCACAGCAATAACAGAAGCTTTCCAGACTTTCACTGGCTGACCTTCGATTTCAAGCCAGCTCATTGGCCACGGGTTAAAGGCGCGGATACATCGTTCCAGCTGAGCGGCCGAAAGCGACCAGTCGATACGTGCCTCTTCTTTGCTGAGTTTTTCTGCATGTGTAACCAGAGATTCATCCTGAACAACTGGTTTTATTGTGCCAGCAGCAAGCTGTTTTAGCGTTTCAATCAGCCCCTGAGGCCCTAAATCTGCCAGCTTGTCGTATAACGAACCGCTGGTATCTTCTGCCGTAATTGGGCACGACAGCTTATGCAGCATATCGCCTGTGTCCAGACCGACATCCATCTGCATGATGGTTACACCGGTTTCGGTGTCGCCTGCCCACAATGAACGCTGGATCGGCGCGGCCCCACGCCAGCGTGGAAGCAGAGAACCGTGCACGTTGATACAACCCAGACGCGGCATGTCCAGTACGGCTTTTGGCAGAATCAGGCCATATGCCACCACCACCATTACATCTGCGTGCAGATCAGAAACCAGTTGTTGGTTTTCCTGAGGGCGAAGAGATACAGGTTGGAAAACGGGTATCCCTTTTTCTTCCGCCAGCACTTTTACCGGGCTGGGCATCAGCTTTTTACCACGTCCCGCAGGGCGGTCCGGTTGGGTAAACACCCCAACGACGTTATGTCCAGAAGACAACAGCGCGTCGAGATGACGCGCTGCAAAGTCAGGTGTACCCGCAAAAATAATACGTAGTGAGTCTGACACGTTGATTCTTGTCCTTAAGCTCGGGCGTTCAGGCGGTCGAGTTTTTCAACTTTCTGACGAATACGTTGTTGCTTCAACGGAGACAGATAATCGATAAACAGTTTACCGACCAGGTGATCCATTTCATGTTGGATGCAGATAGCCAACAGGCCGTCGGCCTCCAGTTCAAAAGGCTTGCCGTCGCGATCGAGCGCACGAATTTTTACTTTTTCAGCGCGCGGTACTAATGCACGTTGTTCAGGAATAGACAGGCAGCCTTCTTCAATGCCGGTTTCGCCGTCTTTCTCCAGCAGCTCTGGGTTAATGAGTACCAGACGCTCGTCACGGTTTTCAGAGACATCAATAACAATGATGCGCTGATGAATATCGACCTGTGTTGCCGCCAGACCGATACCTTCTTCGGCGTACATCGTTTCGAACATATCATCAACGATACGCTGAATTTCTGCATTCACTTCTTCAACCGGCTTTGCGACTTTGCGAAGACGCTCGTCCGGAATATGTAACACTTGCAAAACTGACATAGTTATCCAGAGTTGTGTTCAGGAATTGGAAAGATTATTACCTCTATTCTAGACAAAACCCGCTCTGATTGACAGCATCAGTGACCAATCGCAAAGATTGCCAGGACTGCTTGTGGCGGGGGAACAGGGATGACCCATATTGAGATTTGGTTACGTTTAGCACAAGTGAATGAACTGTATGGTGATGAGATGGTGCGCACTGCTCACTGGCTTATCGCTCAACCGAGTATTAATAATACGGTACTTCGGCATGCAGGGCTCACTCCTCGCCAGGTCGAACGTTTTCAGGCCTTTTCTGAGCAGTCATTGGAAAAAACGCTGCGTTGGCTTGAGTTACCCCATCATCATCTGGTTTTTGCCGACAGCAAGTATTTTCCGCCACAGCTGCGTGCTATTGAGGATTACCCTGGCGTACTTTTCATTGTTGGCCACCCTGAGTGTCTTCACTCATTTCAAGTTGCTGTTGTCGGCAGTCGGCAGTACTCCTGGTATGGCGAACGATGGGCGCGGCTGTTCTGTGAAAAGCTTGCAGCATGTGGTGTGACGATCACTAGCGGACTGGCTAAAGGGATTGACGGTGTGGCGCATACTGCAGCGATAAACACACACGGGGCCAGTATTGCGGTACTGGGAAATGGTCTGGAAACCATATATCCACGGCGACATGTTCGTCTTGCTGAAAGTTTGATAGAGGCCGGAGGCGCGCTGGTGTCCGAGTTTCCTTTGGATATGCTCCCGTTACCGCGTAATTTTCCCCGACGAAATCGCATTATTAGTGGTCTAAGTAAGGGAGTACTGGTTGTTGAAGCGGCACAGCGTAGTGGCTCATTAGTCACTGCACGCTGTGCGCTGGAACAAGGACGGGAGGTTTTTGCTTTGCCTGGACCGATAGGGAGCCCGGGAAGTGAAGGTCCCCATTGGCTCATTCAGCAGGGAGCCATGCTTGTGACGGCACCAGAGGAAATACTGGAAAGTTTGCAATATGGGCTGCAATGGTTGCCAGATGAGCCTGAAAAATCAATTTATTCGCCGGATCACGAAGAGGTGGCATTGCCATTTTCAGAGCTCCTGGCTAACGTAGGAGATGAGGTAACACCTGTTGACGTCGTCGCTGAACGTGCCGGCCAACCTGTGCCAGTGATAGTGGCTCAACTGCTCGAACTGGAGTTAGCAGGATGGATCGCAGCTGTACCCGGCGGCTATGTCCGATTGAGGAGGGCAAGCCATGTTCGACGTACTAATGTATTTGTTTGAGACATATATCCATAACGAAGCTGAGCTGCGTGTGGATCAGGACAAACTGGAACGGGATCTTACCGACGCTGGTTTTGATCGTGAAGACATCTACAACGCGTTACTGTGGCTGGAAAAACTTGCTGATTATCAGGACGGCCTTGCAGAACCTATGCAGCTTGCATCAGATCCCCTTTCTGTACGTATTTATACTGCAGAAGAGTGCGATCGGCTGGATGCGAGCTGTCGGGGGTTCCTGCTATTCCTGGAGCAGATTCAGGTGCTAAACCTCGAAACGCGAGAAATGGTGATAGAGCGCGTACTTGCGCTGGATACGGCTGAGTTTGATCTGGAAGACCTGAAGTGGGTGATCCTGATGGTTCTGTTCAACATTCCAGGCTGCGAAAATGCCTATCAGCAAATGGAAGAATTACTCTTTGAAGTGAATGAAGGTATGCTGCATTAATCAATCTTCATTCAGTATGAGTTGTTATGGCTAAATCAGCACTGTTTACGGTGCGTAAAAACGAGCCCTGCCCACAATGTGGGGCTGAACTGGTTATTCGTTCCGGGAAACACGGCCCGTTTCTTGGTTGCTCACACTATCCAGAATGCGATTATGTCCGTCCGCTGAAATCATCTGCGGACGGACATATAGTCAAAGTTCTGGAGGGTAAATTCTGCCCTGCATGTGGCGCTGAACTGGTGCTGAGGCAGGGACGATTCGGTATGTTTATTGGGTGCAGTGATTACCCTGCCTGCGATCACACTGAGCTTATCGATAAGCCTGATGAAACCGCAGTAGTGTGCCCCCAATGCCAGACGGGCCACTTGGTTCAGCGGCGTTCACGTTATGGCAAAACCTTCTACTCCTGCGATCGCTATCCGGAGTGTCAGTTTGTCATTAACTTCAAACCGTTAGCGGGAGAGTGTCCAGAGTGCCACTATCCGCTACTCATCGAAAAGAAAACCGCGCAGGGTGCGAAGCATTTCTGTGCCAGTAAACAATGTGGAAAGCCGATCCCGGCGGAATAAAAAGTGAATAAAAACCTGCCTACGGACCCCATCGCTGCCGCGATAGAGGTTCTGCAACAAGAAAATGTCATCGCTTATCCAACAGAAGCCGTTTTTGGTGTTGGTTGCAATCCTGACAGCGAAACGGCGGTAATGCGTCTGTTGGAACTCAAACAACGTCCAATTGATAAAGGTTTGATTTTGATTGCGGCAAACTTTGATCAACTCAAACCGTATATTGATGACAGTATGCTCACCGATGCTCAACGTGAAGCTGTTTTCGCACGCTGGCCTGGCCCTGTCACCTTCGTTTTCCCGGCTCCTGCGACAACGCCGCGTTGGCTAACCGGTCGTTTTGATTCGCTCGCCGTGCGCGTCACGGATCACCCGCTGGTGGTTGCGTTGTGCCAGGCTTATGGCAAGCCATTAGTTTCTACAAGTGCCAATCTGAGTGGGCTGGCACCCTGCAGAACGGTAGAGGAAGTACGAGCGCAGTTCGGGGAAGATTTTCCAGTGGTTGAAGGTAATACCGGCGGACGTTTGAATCCCTCGGAAATCAGAGATGCTTTGACGGGTGAACAGTTTCGACAGGGGTAATATGAAAGAAGCCTATGCTGTTTTTGGTAATCCGGTAGCGCACAGCAAATCGCCTTTTATTCATCAGCAATTTGCAGAGCAGCTGAAGATTGATCACTCTTATGGTCGGGTGTTGGCGCCCATCAATAACTTTGTGAATACGCTCAATGCCTTTTTTGCTGATGGGGGGAAAGGGGCTAATGTTACCGTTCCTTTTAAAGAAGAGGCGTTTGCGCGTGCTGATGAACTCACAGAGCGGGCATCGCTGGCTGGGGCGGTCAATACTCTAAAACGGCTGGAGGATGGGCGTTTACTGGGTGATAACACCGATGGTATCGGCCTGCTTAGCGATCTTGAGCGTTTGTCTTTCATTCATCCCGGGTCTCGTATCCTGTTGATTGGGGCTGGCGGAGCGTCCCGTGGCGTGTTGCTGCCTCTCTTGTCTATGGATTGCGCGGTGACTATTGTTAATCGTACCGCCTCACGTGCTGAAGAATTGGCGCAGATCTTCTCCCATACCGGCAGCGTTCAGGCGGTAGGAATGGATGAGCTGGATAATTACACCTTCGATCTGATCATCAACGCAACGTCCAGTGGTATTAGCGGTGATGTTCCAGCCATTCCTGCATCGCTTATTCATCCTTCGGTCTATTGCTACGACATGTTCTATCAAAAGGGTAATACCCCGTTCCTTTCATGGTGCGTATCGCATAGTGCAAAACATTGTGCCGATGGTTTGGGAATGCTGGTGGGGCAAGCGGCACATGCTGTTTTGCTCTGGCATGGTGTACTGCCGGAGATTGAGCCTGTGATTAAAACACTGCAACAGGAACTTTCTGCATGAATCAGGCGATTCAATTCCCTGATAGGGAAGAGTGGGTGGCGGATATTAATTCCGTCGTCTTCCCTGCGATGGTTCATGGTATGCAGCTAAAATGTGCCATAAAAGGAGAGACGTTGGCGCATCGCTTTGGTGGCGACACGCCTGAACAGTGGCTTGAAACTTTTCGCGAATATCGCTGGGATCTGGAAGAAGAGGCTGAAGCATTGATCCAGGACCAGCAGGAAGACTCTCAGGGTTGGGTCTGGTTATCCTGACCTAAATACTCATCTTTCCACTTCACGTAGTTGTCAGCAGAGTACTGTAGGCCTGCTTTCTCTTCGTCAGTTAGTGGGCGGATTTGTTTAACCGGGCTTCCCAGATACAGATATCCGCTCTCCAGGCGCCTATTTTGCGGGACCAGACTTCCCGCTCCGATCATGACGTCATCTTCTACTACTACGCCATCGAGCAAAATCGATCCCATACCGACTAAAACGCGGTTGCCAATGATGCAACCGTGCAACATGACTTTATGACCGACCGTCACATCCTCGCCTACGATCAGAGGGTTACCTTGCGGATTAGATGTGGATTTATGTGTGACATGCAGCACGCTGCCATCCTGAATGTTCGTACGGGCGCCAATCTGTACGTAGTTCACGTCGCCACGAATCGCAACCAGTGGCCAAATCCCGACATCATCAGCCAGACGAGCATCGCCAATGACAACACTACTACTATCGATCATGACGCGTTTGCCGATCTGTGGGAAAAGATCCTTATAAGGACGCAGTACATCAGACATGTTTACCTCAATGAAAATAGGGCGGTAATGAAGACTTTGGTTGGATTATTGAGACTGTGCAAGTGATTTAGTTATCAAAAATCAGCCAAATTGCACAGGAATGTAGCGAAAGGAGTGAAAAACAAGCATTCGGCAAAAAAGATCTAAAAAACACTTGTGCTAAAAAATGGGATCCCTATAATGCGCCTCCATCGACACGGCGGATGTGAATCACTTCACGCAAACAGCCGGTCCGGTTGAAGAGAAAAATCCTGAAATTCAGGGTTGACTCTGAAAGAGGAAAGCGTAATATACGCCACCTCGCGACAGAGCGCTAAAGCGCGTCGCAACTGCTCTTTAACAATTTATCAGACAATCTGTGTGGGCACTCGAAGATACGGATTCTTAACGTCGCAAGACGAAAAATGAATACCAAGTCTCTGAGTGAACACGTAATTCATTACGAAGTTTAATTCACGAGCATCAAACTTAAATTGAAGAGTTTGATCATGGCTCAGATTGAACGCTGGCGGCAGGCCTAACACATGCAAGTCGAACGGTAGCACAGAGGAGCTTGCTCCTTGGGTGACGAGTGGCGGACGGGTGAGTAATGTCTGGGAAACTGCCCGATGGAGGGGGATAACTACTGGAAACGGTAGCTAATACCGCATAACGTCGCAAGACCA